>DATKQS010000007.1 GCA_035532555.1 Thermoplasmata archaeon
GGGAATACGTCGGCGACCCCCGGAGGTTCGGACGACGCGGAGCCGGCCGTCCCGGTCCATCTGCTGGATCGTGCGGACCGTGAGCCCGAGACGGCGGGCGACCTCCCGGGGCCGGAGCAGGATATCCACAAATATGGGATATAGATGGCCCTATTTCTACTCTTTATCGTTAACTGCTAAAGCCCTCGCCGGAGCTTTCGGGAACTCGCGCCCGTGGATGCGCACCGATGGGCCACTCACGCCTCGCGCCAGCGCGCCTTGAAGCTCGCCAGGATGAAAAGTCCCGCCGTGAAGGCGATGAGGATGCCCCAGTCGAGCGCGGCCGTACTCCAGGTGATGGGAATGAGGCCCATCGCGCTCTGAACGAGGCTCGCGGCGTACGTGGTGGGCGACACCAGGGCCACGTACTGGGCCCACGGAGGGAGCGCGCTGAGAGGATAGTAGACCGGCGGGATCACCGTCAGTCCCAGGGAGATCAGGGGGCTGAACATGAACGTCTCTCGGACGTCCTCGAACCACGTCGCGAGGGTGAAGGCGAGCGCGCTCGCGAAGGCCCAGACGAGCAGGAGCGCCCCCGCGAGGATGAAAGCGTGGAGCGCCGTCGCCGCGCCGGTCACGAACCAGAGCCCGAGGAAGAGCAGCATTCCGGGCGTGGAGTACACGAGCTCGGAGAGCGCCATCCCAGCGACGTAGGTCGGCGCCTCGACCGGCGACGCTACGACGATATCCTGGAACTTCAGATCGTGGCGGTAATGCGTGAGATCCGACTGGAGACCGGTGCCCACGCTGAGCATCGTGAGGATCATCCCTCCGCCGATCCCGTACGCGAGCAGGACGCCACCGGACGCGATCGTGATGAAGAACAAGAAGGCGAGCGGAGAGGCCAGGAGGTTCACGAGGTAGAGCGGCTGCGTGCGGATCGGGATGAGCCCGTTGAGCTCGATGAGCGTCAGGACCGAGCGTAGGCGGTGGCGTTCGCTCATGCGGCCTCCGCGCCCTCGGCGAGCGGTTCATCCTGCTCGATCGGGCGGCCCACGACCTCGAGGAAGACGTCCTCCAGGGTCACCGGTCCCATCGAGACGCGGTGGCCCCGCTCGAGCGCCCAACGCGCGAGCTCGCGCGCATCGGCCTCCCGCGCGAAGACGAGGAACCCGCCCTCGATCGCGCTGACACGTCCGTACGGCTCGAGCTCGGACAGGAGCGCCGAGCCCTGCACGGAGACCCGGTAGGGCAATCGGACGCGCGCCCGGAGCTCCGCCGCCGTCCCCTCGAGGAGCATCTGGCCCTTATCGATGAGGGCGATCCGAGAGGAGAGCGCTTCCGCCTCGTCCAAGTAGTGGGTCGTTAGGAGGATCGTCCGGTGCTCGCGACTCGCGCGGCGGATCGCTTCCCAAACCTGACGCCGGGCCAGAGGATCCAGCCCGGTGGTCGGTTCGTCCAGGAACAACAGATCGGCGTCGGAGGCGAGCACCATCGCAACGAGGGCGCGGCGCCGCAGACCCCCGGAGAGGCGCGAGACCTGACGTTTGCGGTACTCCCAGAGGGAGAGCTCCTCGAGCGCGGCCTTCGTGCGCTGCCGGGCCTCCAGCGGGTCGATTCCGCGCAGCTTCAGGTAGAGGTACACGACCTCTTCCGTGTTCAGGAAGTACAACGGGCGGGACTCCTGGGGTACGCAGGCGACGCGCGCGCGGATCGCCCGCTCCTCCCGGAGGATGGGATGGCCGAGAACGTACATCTCGCCCGAGCTCGGAGTGAGCTGGGTGGCGGCGATCCGGATGAACGTCGTCTTCCCGGCACCGTTCTGCCCGATCAGCCCGTAGATCTTCCCGGCGGGTACGGTCAGCGACAGATTGGCGAGCGCGGCGACCCCGGGCGGTGCCTTGGGGTAGCGTTTGCCGATGCCGATCGCACGGATCGCCGGTTCGCTGGACATGCAAGCGCCTGAGGTGCCTCGAGGGAGGGGGCCGTGAGGCCTAGCTCAGGACCTCGGCGAGGCGGTGCTCTTCGGTCGCGCGGCGGATCTCCTGGGCGATCCGGCGGCCCGTGGAGAGGCCCGGTTCGATCATCTCGGAGTACGGGCTTCCCGAGATGAACAGGTTCGTCCCGGCGACGATGCGTGTCGAGATCTCGAAGACCTTGAACTGGAGGTCCTCGGTCATGATCCCTTCGACGCAAAAGGGGCCCACCATCCCTCCGAACAGCTCGATCGACCGCTCCACGATCCGCGCCCCGACGTCGAAGATCTGGGGCAGGAGGGACTCGCGCAGCATCACCGGCACGTTGCCCGTGACGACGAACGTCGGTCGGATTCCCGCGCGCTGAAGTTCCTCCTGCGATCCCAATTTGTACAGCTCGTCGATGTTCGCCTCGTCTCGTCGATCCATCCCCAGAAGCTCGAGCGACCCGGAGCCGACCCGGTAGCCGCGGTCGGACAACGGCGAGTAGAAGAAGTGGACGTAGTAGCGCGTTCCGAGCACGTACTCCTGGATGACGTACGGGCCCGTCGGGTGGAACGCCTCGGTGTCCGCTCGGTTCTTGGCGAGGAAGAATCCCTTGCCGCCCTTCGCTCCGTAGTACTTGATGATCACCGGCCGGTCGATGTCACGGAGCTCCTCGAAGCGCAGCGGCATGAGCACCCCGGCGGACTCGAGCCAGTCACGTTCCTTGCGTCGGTCGGATTCCCAGCCGATCACCGCGCGATTGCCGAACACCGGAACATCGAGCGCGACGAACCGCTCGGGCCCCAGGTACTCCACGAACGATCCGTGGGGGATCAGGATCGCTCCCTCCTCGCGTAGGGTTGCCGCCGAGTTCGGCAGTTCGGAGACCTTCGGGATCGACAGGAAACGGTCCGGGCGGCCGAGCGGGAAAGCGTCGTAGAACTTCGGTGGGTTTCCCGCAGTGATCCCGAGCGTCGGGAATCCCTCACGGCGCGCGCCGTGGAAAATCTGGAGGGAAGAGTGCGAACACAGGGTGGCGATGGTAGGGGTGCGCCCCTCGATAGAGCGCAGGCGGGCCGGGGGTGCGAGGTGGACTCCCATAGGGAAGCCTACCGGGAAGCCCAAATATCCTTTGCGAGGAGCCGGCCGGTCGGCTCAGTCGGCGCGAGAGCTCTCTTCGAGCTCCCAGTACCACTTCACCCGACGGGTGCCGGCATCGGCGACCCGTCGGCGGATCTCGGGATCGATCGAGGGGTCCCGGACGATGCGCCGGACCTCCTCGGGCCGGCCCGAGGTCAAGCGGTCGCGGATCCCGGCGCGTTGGAGGATCGGCCCGATCCGCTCCGGGGGATACTGCCAGCTCTCCTCCTTGTGCCGTATCGCGATCGCTCCGGAGCCGGGGACGCGATGGACCCCGAGGTCCACCGCTGACCGATGGAGATCCTCCGCCGTCCGCTCGAGCTCGCCCGCGACCCGCTCTTCTTCGGTTCGCAACTGGACGAACCGGTCGACGAGCGCCCGGAGACGTTCCTGCTCCTGCGCTGGGACCATGCGGAATTCCGGGCAACGGGACTGGAACTCGCATCGCGCGCACTGTCGCCCCGGAGTGGGATCGAACGCCTGGGCGTGGATCCCATCCGTCACCGCTCCGAGCCGATCGTAGAGAAGTTCGAGGGTCTCCTTCGGGCGTCGCGACACTTTGAGCGGCGTGAGGGAGCGGAGATGGTACAGGGTCAGCTCCTCGACCGGGTCGGAGTAGTTCTTCTCGACGAGGACCTGGTAGAGCGAAAGTTGGTCGGACTCGCGTGCGTCCTCGGCCCGCAGCTCGCGCGAGGTCTTGTAATCGAGGACGGCGAGCCCCCCTCCCGGCGCCCGATCGATTCGATCGATGTATCCGTGGATTGGGATCCCGTCCCAGGATGCTTCGAGGTGTTGCTCCACCGCCACCGGGCGAGGCGGGTCCCGGCGCATCTGCGCGTAGAATCCTCGGAGCATCTCGGCTCCGAGGGCTCGGTACCGGGCTTCCTCCTCGGGGGACGTGTAGCCCTCGTTGAGCCACTCCCGATCGTAGATCGCGAAGAGCTCCTCCTCCGAGAGCCCCGCGGGTCCCGTCACCGTCGGCGCGGAGGGATGCCAGTCATCGAGCGTGCGTTGCGATTCGGCCTCTCCGGATCGCCGCGCCCCGGGCACGACCAGCGGTCGCACGATCGTCTCGAGGACGGAGTGGATGGTCCGGCCGAACGAGAAGTAGCCCCGGGGAGCCTCGGTGAGCCGGTCGATGTACAGGAACTTCCAGCGTAGCGGGCACTCGAGGTACGCCCTCGAGGACGAGTAGCTGAGCGTCGGAACCGTTGCCACCACGGCCTCAGCCCCCGAGACGTTCATCTCGTTATGGGGCTCGCATCCCGGGGAAGCCCTGCCGAGCGCGCGGACGGGTCTACTGACCCGCGACGGTGGCGTTCCCTTCCACCGGGGGAAGGGTCCCCGGGAGGACCAGGTTCGCCCGGGCCTGGGGGTTCGCGAGGTTCTTGGGGAGCCCCAACAGGTCGAGGAGTTCTTTGTAGTGATTGCGGATCGTCACCGGTGTGACGTTCGCCACCGCCGCGATCCGGTCCTGGCTCCGTGGCTCGCCCATCAGGTTCGACGCGATGTAGATAATCGTCGCGAGGATTCCGTTCGGGAGCACCCCGCTCGTCGAGTACACTTGTTCGACCTGCTCGAGGAGCTCGAGCACCTTCGCCCGGACCTCCTTGGAGAGGTTGAGATCCTGCGTGAAGCGCACGAGGTAGTCCCGCGGCTCGACCGGCTTCAACCCGAGCTTGAGCTCGCGTGCGAGCAGCGTGTAGGCGCGTCCGACCTCGATCTTGGTCGCTTTGGAGTGCGCGATGATCTCCTTCATCGTTCGCGGAACGTGGCACTGACGGCACGCGGCGTAGACGCTCGCAGCCACGAGCGCGACGATCTTCTTTCCGCGCGTGGCCTTGTGTTCGAGGGCCCGCCGGTAGATGTACGTCGCGGACTCTTTCACCTCACGGGAGAGGCCGAGGACTCCTGCGAGCCGGTTGAGCTCGCCGAGCGCGACGACCAAGTTGCGCTGGTGGGTTCGTGCGGCCCGGAGCCGGTGGTTGAGCTTGCGCAGATGGTAGAACTTGAGGGACGTGTTGCGGGAGAGGCTGTTGCCCTGGAAGTCCCGCGTCGGCACGCCGATCTCGCTGAAGAGACCCTTGTCGGGCATCAACGGTGAGATGACGGGTCCCCAGCCGCGGGCCTCGCGCCCGGTGTCCTCCTTTCCGCCACGCTGGCCACGGTCGCTGACCAGCGCGCTCTGGTCAACCACGAGGCCGCAGTCCGCGCAAACGATCTCGCCGCGGATCTCGTCACGGATGAGGTGGGAGGAACCGCAGTTCGGGCATGTGTCGGAGGAAGGCGCGGAGGATGCACCGGGCGCATTGTGCCCCGAGGCGAGCGTTTTGGGGACGAGCGCCTTCGGCACGGTGACCTTCGAGGTCGGGGCCTTGGCTGTGGTGGGCTTCGAAGCTACAGTTCGGGAGGCCGTGGGACGAGAGCGATGCGATGCTGGGGTCGATGCAGTAGCCGTCATGGTTCCAAGATTGAGTAACGATGGCCCGGTATAAATACGTTCAGACGTTTTATGTAACTCTTGTCCAAACACGCCCTACACCGTGCCGTGTTGTAACACGGCTCTAAGCACCCCTCCCAAGCGCTGAGCCGTTCTCACGCGGGCCGGGACTTTCTCGGGGCGGGTTGTCCGCTGGGGCGAGTAGAGGGCCGGAGCTCGCGGGGCAGGAAGGTGAAGAGCTGTTCATTGTCCCGGAAGGGCACAGGGTCTCGCACAAGCCGGTGCGCGCCGACCGAGGCGGTGGTATCGGGGATGGGCACGAAGCTCAACTCCTCGAATCCCGCCGCTTGGAACCAGCCGCGGACGGTTGGAGTCAGGTCGGGTTCGAAGCGTCCTCGCGTCCAGATCACCACCGCACCCCCGGCGCAGAGTTCGGGGAGGTGGTCGATTGTACGCTTGATATCCTCATCCAGGATGTTACCGAAGATCCCGCATGCAAGCACGAGATCGGCAGGCACGGCGCCCACGTACGATCGCGTGTTCGAAGCGTCGTCCTTCACGAAGACGATGCCCCTCAGGCCCAGACGCGCTACGCTCTCGCGGCCCGATGCCACCAGTTGAGGCTCCAGCTCGATGAGGCGCGCTTCGACCTCCTTCGCCCGGGGGTGGGTCGCGAGGACGCCGAGCAGATCACGGCCGTCGCCGGCGCACAGACTGAGGACACGCACGGGGCCGGGTGGAGCCTGGTCCAACGCCTCCGCGACCCGGCTCTGCACGACTTTCAGGCGCCTCGCGTTCGGCTGATCTCGGTCGTATCCCGCGTGCCACTCTACCCATTCACTCGTCATGATCCGGCGTCCCGACCCGTTGCGTTCTGTTCCGCCTCGTTCGGCGCTCGAGATCGAACTCGCACCGTCAATGCCCACCTCACTCGCCTGCCTCCGACGGGATCGACATGCGCGCCGGGGACGGGATCCTCAACCACGACGAGCCCTCTGGACCGAGTCGCGGCGGAGGAACTTCGGCGCCTCGACCACCTCCCCGGTCGAAAGGGTGGCGAGGTGGGTGAGGCCGAGGTCCACTCCGACCGGGGCCTCGGCCGACGTGGCCGGCGCGGGAGCCGGGTCCGCAATCTCGTAGGTGAGGACGGCATACCAGCGGTCCCCCTCGCGCTTGACCGTGACCGTTTTGACCCTGCCCTCCGGCGGCAGACGATGAACCTTGATGGGAAGTTCCCCCACCGTGGACAGGCGAAACCGCCACGTCCCGTTCCGACCGGGAACGAGGGCTCCGGACCCGTTCGAGTCCGGGTAGCACATGGAAGTGATCTCGCGTTTGAAGCGCGGGAACCCGGGCTGGCCCCC
>DATKQS010000008.1 GCA_035532555.1 Thermoplasmata archaeon
ACGCCCCGGGAAGCCTTCCAGCGGAAGCTCCCCCCGGAGAGCCTCCTCGGCCTCCATATGCGGGCGATCGAGCGAATTCCGGAGGCCGCATGATGCGACGCCGCCGATCCCGTAAGGGAACTAATTCCTGTACACTACAACCCCTTTGAGGATAAGTCAGTATTAAATACAACCGCAATTCTACTTGACTTGACCACCTAGAGGATTCTCGGAGGAAAAAGTCGATGATGTCTGGACAAACGCCGATTCTGGTGCTGCGGGAAGGAACGAGGCGAGAGAAGGGCCGAGGCGCCCTCGCGAACAACATCGCGGCGGCCAAGGCGATCGCGGACTCCGTCCGCTCGACGCTCGGGCCACGCGGTCTCGACAAGATGCTGGTCGATTCGATGGGCGACGTGGTCGTCACGAACGACGGCGTCACCATCCTGAAGGAGATGGACGTCGAGCACCCGGCCGCGAAGATGCTGGTCGAGGTGGCCAAGACCCAGGACCAGGAAGCCGGGGACGGGACGACCACCGCGGTCGTGCTGACCGGAGAGCTCCTGAAGCGGGCCGAGGGCCTGATCGAGCAGGACATTCACCCCACGTTGATCAGCCAGGGCTACCGCCTGGCCTCCACCAAGGCGCTGGAGATCCTCAACCAGATCGGCCAGCCGATCAAGATCGAGGACCATGCGATGCTCGCCACGATCGCGACGACCGCGATGGCGTCGAAGGCCGTCTCGTTCAACCGCGACGCGCTCTCCGAGATCGCGGTGAACGCGGTGACCGCGGTAGCGGAGAAGAAGAGCGCGGGCTACTCGGTCGATCTCGACAACATCCAGCTGATCAAGAAGCAGGGGGGCGCGATGACCGACACCGAGCTCATCGAAGGGGTCATCGTGGACAAGGAGAAGGTGCACACGGGGATGCCGACGAGCGTCAAGAACCCGAAGATCGCGCTCCTCGATGCCGCCATCGAGATCAAGAAGACCGAGATCGATGCCAAGATCGAGATCAACGAACCGTCGCAGCTCAACGCCTTCCTCCAGGAGGAGGAGAGCATGCTCCGCCGGATGGTCGACCAGGTCAAGAAGTCCGGTGCGAACGTCGTCTTCTGCCAGAAGGGGATCGACGACCTCGCGCAGCACTACCTCGCGAAGGAAGGGATCTACGCGGTCCGCCGGGTCAAGAAGTCCGATATGGAGAAGCTCTCGAAGGCGACCGGTGCGAACGTCGTATCGAAGATCTCCGAGCTCTCGGCCGACGACATCGGCTCGGCCGGTCTGGTCGAAGAGCGCAAGATCGGGGACGACTCCCTCACGTTCGTGACGGGCTGCAAGAAGGCCCGCGCGGTGAGCATCCTGATCCGCGGCGGGACCGAGCACGTGCTCGATGAGATCGAGCGCTCGCTCGACGACGCGCTCAACGTGGTCGCGGTGGCCATCGAGGACGGGAAGTACGTTTACGGCGGCGGCGCGACGGCCAGCGAGCTCGCGCTGCAGCTCCGGGACGAGGCCGCGAAGATCGGGGGCCGCGAACAGATGGCCTACGAGAGCTTCGCGGAGTCGCTCGAGGCGATCCCGCGCACCCTCGCCGAGAACGCCGGGCTGGATCCGATCGACATCCTGATCGAGCTGCGCAAGGCCCACAAGTCCGGCAACAAGCAGGCCGGGGTCAACGTTCACGCGGGCAAGGTCGACGACATGGGCAAGCTCCACGTCATCGAGCCGATCCGGGTCGGGCGCCAGGCGATCCAGAGCGCCACGGATGCCGCGGTCATGATCCTGAGGATCGACGACGTCATCGCCTCCAAGTCGAGCCCCCCTCCCGCCGGTGGCGGCGGTGGCGGCGGCATGGGTGGGATGGGCGGCATGGGCGGCATGGGCGGTATGGGTGGCATGGACGGCGGCGGCGACTTCGACTAGATCGAAGACCGATCGTCCACCGAGCTCCAACATTTTCCGAACGACCCCGGGGCGAACCCCGGGGTCGGGCGCTTCTCAAACCGTTACGCAGCGCTTCTCTTGCGCCGAGTCGTGCGCGTTCGACCTCGAGCGTCCAGCGAGGCGAGTAACTGGCCCGCGGCGCGTAAGGCCTGCGAGCGGTGGGAAAACTCGTTCTTCTCGGCGACGGGGATCTGCGCGAACGTCCGGGTGCCGCCCTCGGGGATGAAGATCGGGTCGTAGCCGAAGCCGTTCTTCCCCGCGGCTCGAGGGGCGATTTTCCCTCGGACCTCGCCGGGGAACAACCAGATCCGGTGGCCCAGCCGCAATCCCGCCACCGCCCGGAAGCTCGCGGCTCGAGGGCGGCGCTTCAGCAGCTCGAAGAGCGGCCCGAATCCCCAGATGTCGAGGATGTGGGCGGAATAGACCCCGGGAAAGCCGTTGAGGCTCGGGATGAACAGGCCGGAATCTTCGACCAGGACCCAGCCGGTCACGTCCCGGACGGCGTTCAACTTGGAACGCACGACCTCCTCGATCTTCGCCGTCTGGGGTTCGGGGAGCTTGCGTCGCTTCCAGCGCACCCGGATCCCGAAAGGACGGAGGAGCGCCCGGACCTCGCGATACTTACCCGAGTTGGTGCTCACGAAGGTGACGGTGAGCACCACGGCTCACCACGGATAGGAGTCGTAGGCGATGACCTCGTCCGGGCTCTTGCGGCCCTCGACATCGGGGGCCGGGGACGCGAGGTGCCCGTTGTTCTCGGCGGGGAACCCGATGGGGATGATCGCGATCGGATGGACCCCTTCGGGGACCTTGAGGACATTGCGCACCTTCTCGGTGTTGAAGTCGATCAGCCAGTTCGTTCCGAGCCCTTCGGCGGTCGCGGCGAGGCGTAGCGTGTGGATCGCCACCGCGACGTCGAGCGGGTAGGCCGAGATGAACCCCCCGATCGTGACCGCGAGGTCCTCCTCGACGGAGAACGCGACGATGACCGCCGGCGCCTCGCCGACGATCTTGCCCCGGACGCATGCCTGGGCGAGGAGGCGCTTCTGCTCATCGTCGCGGACGACGACGAACCGCCACGGTTGCAGATTGTGTTGGGAGGGAGCGAGGCGGGCGGCGGAGAGGACCGTCTTCAGGAGCTCCGGCGGGACGGGCCGAGACTGGTACTGGGTGCAGGGTCGGTACGACCGGATCGCGTCGATGACGTCCATGGATTCAATCGGCGAAAAGTTCAGAATCCCAGCGTGAGCCGGGACGGCCTCGGTCTTGAGAGACGTGCCATTCTACTAATCCTACCCCTCGAGGGTATTAATAGCGTTTGCGAGCAGGTGGTTACGCTTCTCGAGTGCGGCCGGGCGGAAGAGGGAGCCGGACCGCTCGGAGTCGCGGTGATCGCGGAGGTCCCCGCGTGGAGAGATCAAGTCGGACCTGAACGACGAAAGCGTCGGCGGTCTTGAGTTGGCGGTTCCATCGAGCGAGAGCGTTCGTTACCGATCGGCCCGCTACGGACGACGGAACCGGGCCAAGAACGACGTTCGCATCGACAGGCCCATCGCGCGCAGTGCGGGGGCATACGTCAGCGTGAGAAGTCCGCCGGTGCCGGGCGGGAATGGCCGGAATCGAATCTCTCGGCACGATCCTCGAACCTGCGTGCGGCTCCCGAGGTGTGCGAGGTTCTCCATCGCAGACGGGAGGTCGTCGAGATCGTTGTGATAGTACACCCCCTCCAGGGTTGCTCCGTATCGCCTCAGGAGTCGAGAGAGCGCCGGCGGGGTGTAGTGATAGCGATGGCGAGGGACCTCGAGAAGGGGCCACGCGGCACCGAAGAATCGGCGGCCGGGCGAGTCGAAATTGCACAGCGCGATCGCGATTACTCCGCCCGGCTTCAATGCCCCGAGCAAGCGCTCGATCACGATCTGGGGGCGATCGCAGTGCTCGAGGGAGTGGTACATCGTGACGAGATCGAAGGTGTTCGATGGATAGTCGGCTTCCTCGGCCGGTGAGGTTTGAACCGTGAACCCCTGCTGTCGAGCGACAGCGGCGGCGGATTTCGACGGCTCGATGCCCTCGACCCGCCAACCGAGCTCGGCGAAGCGATGGAGGTACCGACCCGCGCCGCAACCGATGTCGAGCACCGTTCCCGGGTTCGAACCTAGCTCATCGAGGTTGGCAAACCTCGGGTCGCACCAGCGCCAGTAGCCGAGGCTCCCGGTGGCCCGGGCGATACGGTGCGAGGCGATTCGAGAGGTCCCGCGAGTGCCCGACCCAGAGGATTCGTGATAGACGTAGTCCGATGGGTAAATCGCCGCGAGATCGGGAATCTCCTCCCCGAACTCGGTTCGACCGAGTCCGCACTCCGTGCACTCGACCACCGGGTAGAGTCGCTCGGAAGTCTGGTGGCGAGTATCCGGCGCGTCGAACACCGGACGCCATTGGTCCCGGTCGCACACGGGGCACGGCGCTCCGCGCTCCGGAGCCGGATCGGGCGCTCCCGGGCCGGCGGCGGCATTCGCTTCCACGGCGAGTTCGAGGGAACGCGACCGATAAGCCGTTCGGGCACGAAAATCGGAGCACCTCTTGACCCGAAGGGGCGTGAATCTGGGAGCGCACCTGAGAGCGCCGAACTCCTCCTATGTCCCGTTCGATAGCTTTTCGCGGCCTCTCACGAGTCGGCTTCGGGGCGTAACAAATCGCGGCTTAAGGCCAGTTACTCTGACAGTTTGCCCAATCGGTAGGCGCAGTAGCACGCACCAATCACGTCTCCATACAACACGAAGACACCTGTCCCCAACGGGAGCAATCCATACGTTGCGACCAGCGCTGCGAGTACGCTTCCAACGATGAGGATCACGATCCCCGCGTACCAGCCAACCTCAACCCATTTCGCGCGTCGCTCGGAAGGAATCGAAGTTTCCGATTGCGCGGTGGACATGATTGCTCCAGGGACTGGAGGGCCTCACTTGACAGTCGACCTGCCGTCGAGGCGAATGGGGCGCCCGGATGGCCCAGCACGACAGCAGGGCGCCCTTCGGTGCCCCGTCCCCCAAGACTCTTCGGTTCGCAGTGCGCCTCGGGCGCCCCGTTCATTAGCCCGACAGTCACGCCGGCAGATAATCGCTCTAGCCGATCTATGACCCGACGTGTAACACCCTCAGAGCGACCCTAGAAATGACCCGCTAGCGCAACAGTACCTTTCGGGCCCAACGATTAAATATGGCTGACAGGGCTCCCTAACGGCTGCTGACAACTGTCTGACAAACGGCCACGCAACAGCAACGGTGGAAGGTTCCGGGAGCCAGTGAGCAGTCGATGCATCTCAAGAAGCTGAAACTGAGGAACTTCAAGTCATTCGCCGGCGCGGTAGAGATCCCATTCGAGCCGGGCTACACGGGCGTTGCGGGTCCGAACGGGATGGGCAAGTCCAACATCTCCGATGGGATTCTGTTCGTTCTCGGGCCGAAGAGCTCGAAGGCCCTTCGTGCCGATCGACTGACGCACCTCTTCTTCAACGGTGGGGCCTCGAAGAAGCCCGCCACGGAGTGCGAGGTCTCTCTGGTCTTCGACAACGCCGATCGTCTCCTGCCGGTCGAGTCGGACGAAGTGGAGGTCACGCGATACGTCAAGCTCGCCCCGAGCGATCCCGACGGATATTATTCCTACTTCTACGTCAACGGCAAGCGGACCACTCAGACCGACATCGACAGCATCCTCTCCCACGCGGGGCTCTCCGGCGACGGCTACAACCTCGTCCAGCAGGGGGACGTGAACAACATCGTCACGATGGGGCCCGTGCCGCGCCGCGGTCTCCTCGAGCGCCTCGCCGGGATCGCCCAGTTTGACGATGAGCTCGGACGGGCGCAGACCAAGCGAACGGACCTCGATGCCAACCTGGATCGGATCCGAACACTCCTCGGCGAGATCAAGAGCCGGCTCGGCGCTCTCGAATCCCAGCGGCTCGAGGCCATCCAGTACCGCCAACTCGAGGAGGAGAAGCACCGAACCGAGGCGCGTCTCGCGCGCGCGGGCCACATGATGGCCCAGCAGGAGTTTGACACCTGTCAAAAGCAGGTAGAGACGCTTCAGCAGGAGATCCAGAAGCTCGACGCGGAGCGATCCCGGCTCGTCTACGAACGGGACGAGCTTGTCGGCCAGATCGACACCGTCGACCGAGAGATCGCGAAGGCGGGCGGAGAGGTGGCCGAGAAGTTCCGGACGGAACTGGGCGAGAAGCGGCTCGCGCTCGCGACCCTCCAGATGAATCTCGACCATCAGAAAGAAGCACTCCAAACCCTGGAGAGCCGAATTCAGGAACTCAACGGACTTTCGATCTCGGACGAGAAGGAGAGCACTCGACTCCGAGCAGAGGAGACTCGGCTGGCCCAGGAGCTCGCCGAAGTCTCCAAGCGGAGCGACGAGATCAGCACGCACCTCGCCGAAGCGACGGGCGGGTCCGATCATTCCCAAGGGAAGCTCGCCGGTGCGAAGAAGCAGGTCCTCGAGCTCCAGCGGCGCCAGACCGAGCGCGAAAAGGCATGGCAGGCGGGCGTCCAGCAGCGTGAATCGCTCAAGGCCCAGGTCGAGAGCGCCGAGCGCGCCCGCGCCCAGGCCGAAGATAGCCGCCGGGAGCGGGAGGTCGAGGTCCGGGACCTCGAGCTCCGGATCAAGGAAGCGAACCCGGACGGCACCAACAAGGGCGGAGCTACCGGGGATCTGCAGAAGGAGCTCTTCCAGCTCAAGAACAAGGAAAAGAGCCTCACCGCGGAGGCCGAACGTCTCGGACAGGAAGTCACCGAACTGAACCGGCGCTATATGGCCCTCGAGGCCCGCCTCAAGGCGCGCAGCGAATCCGGAAGCCGTGGCGGCGCGCTCGCCGCGGTGGACTTCCTGCTGTCGCAGCGGAATCTCGGGAAGGTCAAGGGGATCCGAGGAACGGTCTCCGAGCTCATCCAGTTCGACAACAAGCACCGCCTCGGGCTCGAGATTGCCGGAGGTTCTCGGTTCCACGCCCTCGTGGTCGAGACCGACGCGGTCGCGGAGGAGTGCATCCGTACCCTGCGCGCGGAGAAGCGAGGACGGGCTACCTTCCTCCCGCTCAACAAGATGCTTCCCGCCCGACCGAAGGGCAAGAGCCTGATCGTCGCCCAGTCGTCGGGGGCGGTGGGGTTCGCTATCGATCTAGTCAAGTTCGACGAGTCGCTGCGGCCGGCGATCTCCTACGTGTTCGGCGAGACGGTCGTGATGGACGATCTCGCCCACGCGCGCGCGCAGATGGGAGGCGTCCGCCTCGTCACCCTGACGGGCGATCTGATCGAGGCGACGGGGGCGATCTCGGGGGGGTACATCGACGCGGCCGGCAAGAGCATGGACAGCGCCTCCGAGCTCAAGCAGATCGGCGAGGAGCTCCGAGAGAAGAGCGGAGCCGACGCCGCCGCGCGCACCGAGATCGGCAAGGTCTCGATCCGGATCCGCGAGGTGAGCGAGGAACTCGCGAAGCGCTCGATCCGCGCCGACGCGCATCAATCTACCCGCCAGATCCTCGATAAGGAGCTCTCCGCGGCTCGCCAACGCCTACAGGAGGTGGTCGAGCAGATCCGCGCCTCTCAGAAGGAGCAGGAACACGCGAGCGAGGATCTCTCCACCCTCGAGGCGAGCGTAGCGAAGCTCGCGGAGGAGATCGCCGGCCTCAAGGCCGAGATCGCGAAGTCCCAGGAGCAGTATCTCGGACAGCTCCCCGGCGCGCTCTCCGCGCGGGTCCGACAGTGGCAGCAGGACGCTCAGGAGACGAGCGACGCCCGCGTGAAGCTGAATGGAGAGCTTCAGTCGATCCGGACGAATCTCACGGCACTCACCGAGCGTCTAGCGGCCCGGAGGAAGGAGGTCGCGACCGCGCAACAGGAGCTCGCGGCCAAGCGCAAGGAGATCGCCACGAGCGAGCACGCGCTCATCCAGTCGAAGGCGGCGCTCGACGCGATGAAGGGCGTAGAAGAACAGCAAGGAGCAACCTTCCGCGTGCAGGCCGAGAAGAAGAAGAAGCTCGAGGACGCGAGGCTCGCGGTGACTGAGTCGCTCGCGAAGGCCGAGGTGACGGTCACGAACCGACAGACGATGCTCCAGCAAGAGGAAGTCCGACTCGCTCAGGCCGAGTCGAAGCTCCGCGAAGTCCAGGAGGCCCTCAAGCAGTTCCCCGAGCCCGAGGCGAACGAGAAGCCCATCCCGGTAGAGGAGCTCAAGCGGACGCTCTCCGCCACCATCGTTCAGTTGGAAGGAATGGGTTCCGTCAACCTGCGCGCGCTCGAGGAGTATGACCAGGAGAAGACCCGCATGGACGAGTTTGACTCAGAGGCCCAGCGCCTGTCGAGCGAGAAGGGCGAATTGCTCGGCCTCGTCCAGCAGATCGAGGAGAAGAAGCGGGAGAAGATCAACGAGGTCGTCGTCCGCGTCAACACCGCGTACGTCGATATCTACCGGGAGCTCACGCGCGGCGGCGAAGGGGAGATCGTGCTCGAGAACCCCAAGGACCCGCTCGCGGGAGGTCTTCTCATCAAGGCCCGTCCGATCGGGAAGAACGTCCAGCGCCTCGAGCAGCTCTCCGGCGGCGAGAAGTCGATCGCGAGCCTGGCGTTCATCTTCGCGCTGCAGCGCTACGATCCTAGCCCGCTCTACGTATTCGACGAGATCGACATGTCGCTCGACGGGATCAACGCGGAACATGTCGGGCGGATGCTCCAGCGCGATTCGCAGCGCGCCCAGTTCATCGTGATCTCGTTGCGCAAGGTCACCCTCAAGTTCGCCCACCGGCTCTACGGAGTGACGATGCGCGGCGACGGCTGCTCGCGCGTCTACGGCATCACCCTCGAGGACATCCAGGACATCGACGAACGAGATGCCGCCCATGGCGGTGCGCCCCCCCCGATGGTCGCCCCGGCGGCCCCATGACGATCTCCGAAGGGGCCGCGATCGAGCTCGCGGCAGAGGTCAGCCCCGCGTCCCCGGTCCCCCGAGAGGCCGCCGAGAAGGTCCTCGAGTACCTCGTCTTCCACCGATCGCTGATCGGTGACCGCACGGACAACTCCCAGATCCTCGAGCGGTACCTCCGTCTGGTCCAGAACCTTCGAGAAGGGGTCCACATCGTCATCTCCGACCCCTTCCACAAGGCGACGGCGATGCTCTTCGAGCTCGTCCTCGACGAGGAGTTCGATCCGTGGGAGATCGATCTCGTCCGCTTCGTTCGGGCGTACCTCGATCGCGTGCAGTCCGAGGGAGCGATCGATTTCCCCGTCGCTGGTCGGCTCGTGTGCATGGCCTGGAACATCCTCTACCTGCAGTCGGAAGCGGTCCTGCGCTCCCGCGATACGGCCCCCGAGGCCGACACCCCTCTGGACGACGGAAGCGTCATCCCAGATCCTTCCGAGGAAGGGTACCTCGGCCTGATGCAGACGCCCGAAGCGGTCGATGTGACGAGCGCGGTCCTCCACTCGGACGCGCCGCCTCCGCTCGTGCAGATGGTCCATCATCCCGAGACGCGCCCGGTCTCGCTCCTCGAGCTCATCCGAGCGTTCGGAGAGGCCGAGATCGACGCCCGCCGCTCGATCCGACAGCAGGAACTGCGAGAGCGCCTGAGCGACGAGCAGCGCTCCCCGCCGGAGGTGCTCGTGCATGGGGATATCCCCGAGCGCGACGTGGACGATGCGTGGGTCGCCGCGAAGCGCCACCCCGTCGGCGAACCGTTCCCGTTCCTGAGCCTGTGGCGACCGACGGAGGGCCGGGAGCGCCTGGTCGCCATGTTCCTTGCGGCACTCTACCTCGCTCGCGAGCGATCGGTCGAGTTCAGCCAAGAGCAGATCCTCCGAACTCCGCTCTCTCTCGTCCGCATGACGGAGGAACGCAAGCCGCTCATCGAGGAGGCACCGTAATGCCGGCCAAGGTGGACGAGCTCGCGCTCCAGGTCGAAGCGATCCTGTTCGCGAGCGGGAAGCCGCTGAGCGTTCACGAGATCTCCGAAGCCCTCGGGATCGACGATTCTCGCTCCGTGCAGGTCGCGCTCAAGACGCTCCAGCAGACGTACGAGAACCGACAGACGGCACTCGAGCTGCGCCGGGTCGGGGATCGCTACGCGCTGCAACTGGTCGAGCGGTTCGTGACCACGGTCCAGTCCGTCACGCCCGTGGAGATGGCTCCGCGCACGCTCAAGACCCTCACGCTGATCGCCTACCACCAGCCGATCCTGCAGAGCATGCTGGTGCGGATGGTCGGGGACTCCGCCTACGAGGAGGTCCAGCGTCTGCGCGGGATGAGCCTCGTCCATACCGAGGTCAAGGGTTCCACGCTCGAACTCACCACGACACGCCGCTTCGCCGAGTACTTCGGGATCGCCTCGACCAAGCCCGAGGAGATCCGCAAGTTCTTGGAGGACAAGCTCGGCGTGAAGCCGGGGGCCGCTGCGCCGAACCCGGAAGAGCCGTCCACGACCCCACCGAGCGCCCCGGGGGCCCCGCCCGCGCCGGCCCCGGAGCTGCTGGCGGCGGGAACCACGGACGCACTGTCCGTCGCGCCGACCTCGGAAGCTCCGAACTGAGTCCAGACTACGGACCGTTCGGTTGGTCCCGCCGCAGATCGAGGATGTCGCTCAGGGACGACGGCATCGAGTGCTCGGAGTCGCGAGACGTCGCCGAAATGGACCGGTTCGTCCACGGTGCGGAACCATGCGGGATCGACCTCGATCGGGCACCGAGCCAAGGACCTAAAGGTATCCAGTATCGAACGGATCGGGGGAGATATGCCCTCGGCGCGCGGGCCACCGGACTCGGCGCGTCGCGCAGCCCTCCTCGCCCCGACCGGCAAGGTACTGGGACCGGTGGGAGCCCAGGAACCCCGCGCCGGCGAGTCACGAGAATACTCGCCAACGTCTCCCGTAGGGCTCGGTCGAAGCCGAAGTTCGCCGAGGAACGGGCAGGGATAGGCTCGCGCGTCCCGCGTCGTGGAAGATGCCGACCCTTCCAGCGCTTGCGCGTGGCCCGACTCTTGTTTCCCGGGACCCACCGATGCGAGGTCTCGGTCCCGATCCGCAGTTGTTCGTCAATCCTTTATCGCTGGGACCGTCTCCGGATTCGCGATGCCTCCTGGAACGCCGAGTGCCGAGCCATGCATCTTTTGCGACATCGTGGCGCACCGGGCACCGGCCTACCTCGTCTACGAGGACGCGGAGGCCATCGCGTTCCTCGACATCTTCCCCTTCACGCGCGGCCATCTCCTCGTGGTCCCGAGGCATCATGTGCCCCGTCTGACCGATCTAGCCCCGGAGGAGCATGCGCCCTACATCGGAGCCCTGGCCACGGTCTGTCGGCGGGCCGAACGACTTTCCCCGGATTACAATGTGACCCTGAACCAAGGCGCTGCGGCCGGCCAGATCGTCTTCCACCTTCACTTCCACGTCATCCCGCGCTACGGGGAGGCGAACCCATTCAACCCCTCCGCCCGGAAGCGCCTTTCGGAGGAGGAAGCGCGGGCCCTCGTGGCCGAGCTCTCTCCACCGTGAGGTCGAAGATGCCCGCGCGGAGCCGACCCCCCGTCGTGGCGGGGACCTTCTATCCGCGGGACGCCCGAGAGCTCCGAGAGCAGCTCGATGCCTGCTTCCTCGATCCCCGGGGCCCCGGGCGTCTCCCCGGACCGGCTTCCCGATCCGCTCGGAGCGTCCGCGCGGCGGTCGTCCCCCACGCGGGGTACATCTTCTCCGGACCGATCGCGGCCCGGGCGTACGCCGAGATCGCCGACGATCCTGCGCCCTCCACGGTGCTCGTGCTGGGGGTGGACCATCACGGAGGGGGAGGGGCCGCGCTCTCCGACGTCGCCTGGAGCACGCCCCTCGGAGACGTGGAGGTCGATCATCGGCTCGTCGAGCGGCTCGCCCACCCTCCCGTTCGGATCCATGAGCACGCGCACGATCGCGAGCACTCGATCGAGGTCCAGCTCCCGTTCCTCCAGAGGATCCTTCCGCAGGCACGCTTCGTCGCCCTCCAGGTCGAGTTCGGCCGGTTCGAGCACCTGCGAGAGATCGGCCATGTCGTCCGGGAGGCCGTCCGCGGCCGGGACATCGTTCTGCTCGCTTCGACCGACTTCTCGCACTACGTGCCGGCCGAGGACGCCGAGCGAATGGACCGGCACGCGATCGCGCCGATCCTGGCCCGGGACCCCCGACGCCTGTACGATGTGGTCGTGGGAGAGGAGATCTCGATGTGCGGGATCGCGCCGACCACGGTGATGCTCTGCGCCCTCGAGGAGGAACCGCTCGGAGCCGAGCTGCTCCGCTGGGGCCATTCGGGCGAGGCCGCTCCCATGGACGAGGTCGTCGGCTACGCCTCGATGGTCCTGCGGATCCCGTGAGAGAGCGCCCGCACGGCCGATCCAGTCCGCGGTTCGTCTCCCCTTAAATAGCGAGTTCGGGTCCGCACCCGAGCGACATGATACTTTCCGACGTCAAGATCCGCGAGGAGATCCGCCGCGGGAAGATCGTCATCCGGCCGTTCCGCCGGGAGTGCCTGGGCACGAACTCCTACGACGTCCACCTCGGTCCATGGCTCGCGGTGTACAAGGGCGGCGCCCTTGACTCTCGCCGTTCGAACGCGATCGAGGAGTTCCGCATCCCCAAGGACGGCTTCGTCCTCGTGCCCGGACAGTTGTACCTCGGGGTGACGGAGGAGTACACGGAAACCCACGGCTACGTGCCCTTCCTCGAGGGCAAGTCGAGCGTGGGGCGGCTCGGGATCGACATCCACTCTACCGCCGGGAAAGGCGACGAGGGGTTCTGCAACTACTGGACGCTCGAGATGTCGGTCAAGCTGCCCGTCCGGGTCTACGCCGGCATGCCCGTCGGTCAACTGATCTACTTCGAGATCTCCGGGCCGATCCAGCGCAGCTACTCGGCGAAGAGCTCGGCGAAGTATCGTCGAGTCTCATCGCACCCGACCCCGTCCCGGATGCATCTCAACTTCCCGCGCGCCCAGCGAGGACGGTAGCCCGCGCTATTCCGCCGAGCGCGGAGCCTGAGCCCCGTCCCGTCGTGCGAGGTAGAACGCGGGCCGTCCGGGACGAGCGCGGTCGCGTCGATGCATCGGATCGACGGCCTCGGCGTCCTCCTCGCGATGGACGGAGATGGCCTTGAATCCGAACCGTTTGACCAGGTAACCCTGGGCGGAACGCAAGACATCGACCTCGTCGATCGGGATCGGGGACGGTGGACCTTCGGAGCGCGCGAGCGGAGCGATGCGCTGAACGTACTTGGGGATCTCCGCGCGGTGGGCCACGAGCTCCGGGCGCGCGTTCGCGCGCTCCATCACCTTCCCGATGTTCGCCGTGGCTCCGCTCTCCAGGGCCTCCCGGATCCACTGTTCGGGGAGCCGCTTCCACGGGGCCGCCACGTAGAAGATCACCTCGTCCGGGATCGACTCGCTGCGGTCCAATAGCGGCCGCATCACGTTGCGGAGATCGTCCTCGACCATCGCCAGGAAGGCTTCCGCGGCCTCCGCCACCTCGGAGCGCGGGAACTCCTCCGCCGAAGGGAACCGTTCCGAGGCGACGAGGCCGGGGAAACGGCCCGCGCCGAGCTCCTCCGCGAGATGCGGCGTGAACGGGGAGAGCATTCGGATCCAGGCGTTCGCAACGCGATCGGTGGCATCGCCCGGAACGCCCCCGCGCGCGTAGTACCGCTTCAACAGGGCGGGGACCGCGACGTAGATGGCCTCGGCCGCCTCGCGGGGGCGGTTCTCCCGAAGGTGGTGGGAGGCCCGAGCGACGACGCCGTGCATCTCGGAGAAGAGCCAAGCGTCCAGCTCGGGGATCCCCGCACCGGCGCCGGCGGCCTCGCGTGCCATCCGTGCGATGTCCTCCAGGCGTCCGACCGCCGCATCGGCGAGCGTCGGATCCCACTCGAAATCGTACGACGGGAGGGCGCTGCTCGCGTGCACCAACCGTAGCGCATCCGGACCCCACTGGGCGAGCGCCTCCCGGATCGGGAGGATCCGGCCGCCCTTCGCACTGACATCCTTCTTGGAGATCTTCTCTCCAGAGGTGCCCGTCACCCAGCCGTGCACGAAGATACCGCGCGGGCCTAGCTCCGGCGGGAGGAGCTTCGCATGGGTCAGAAGAAAGGGGGGGAAGTGGACCCGCTTGTGTTCCTTCCCACCGATGTTGCAGTCGAGCGGGTACCAGTAGAGGAAGTCGGCCCGGATCTCCTGCTGCAGGCCCGCATCGAGCGTGGGCTCCCCGGGTCCCTCGCCGAGGAACACGAAGTCGAAGAAGGCGTCCGTCAGCGCGGACGGGAGGATCCCCCGCTCCCGCACGAACCGCCGAACGACGTAGTAGGCCGGATAGAACGTGGAGTCCGCGATCGGTTCGACGATCCACTCCGGATCGAACGGCAACGGCGTGCCCATCCAGCGGCCGCGTCGGGTGCACGGACGGTCGTCCATCCAATCGAGGATGGCGGGGAGGTCGTGCGCGTAGTCCTCCGGGGAGATCGCCATCGAGCGGAGCGCGGCGTGACCGAGGGCCTTCCACTCCGGGTCACTGTAGCGGATGAACCACTGGTGGGGCACCCGTCGGATCACCACGGCGTGCCCGTTCCGGCAGATGACGGGTTCGGAGAACTCCTGCAGTTCGAAGCTCTGTTTGGTCGCTCCGAGGGCGGCGGTCACTCGCTCCCGTGCGTCGCGGACCGGGACTCCGAGGTAGTCGCGGACGGTCATCGTTCCACGGGTGAGCTCGAGCCGGTACAGCCGTTCGGTCGCTTCTTTGAGCGCCGGAGCGTCCGCGAGCTTCTTCGCGCCCGTCGCTCGATTGGCACGCTCCGCGGGCGATCCCGTTCCGGCCGCCAGTTCCCGCTCCGAGGTGGGCAGTTCATGGATGGGGGGAACCGCGAGGATGACCGGTGCCGGGCGCAGGCTCTCCCGCTCCTTGACCGTCAGCTCAGAGAGCGCGAGCGAGTCCGCGGGTGCGTGTGCTGGGACGGACATGACGACCCCGGTCCCCACCTTGGAGTCCACGAGCGAGCTCGGGAAGACCGGCACCGGTACCCCCGTCAGGGGTGCCGTCACGCTTCGGCCCTTCAGCTCGGCGGGCCGGATCTCATGGCCGATGCGGCCCCCGTGCTGCTCGACGAGCCGCTCCGCTCCCGCGCGGCTCACGAGATAGGTCGGGCCCTCGTTCGTCCAGGATACCAGTGGGTCGTGGAGCGGAATCCACAGGTTGGTCACCCCGTAGATCGTTTCGGGCCGGAGCGTGGCCGCGAGAAGGATCCGTCCATCCTGGAGCCGGAACGGCACCGTCGTGTACCGAATGATCTCGGCGGTCCCTCCGGCCGAGAGATCCGTCTCGGACGGGTCGACCGCGACGGGGCCGCAGACCGGGCAAACGGCCGAGTAGTGCGTCTTCTGGACGAGCGCGTCTCGGTCCCGAAGGCGATCGAACTGCCACCGGATGAAGGCGCGATAATCGTCGTCGACCGTAGTGAGATAGGCGCTCTCATCGACCAGCACGCCGACCCGTCGGTAGACGTCGAGGTACTGAGCGCCCAGGAAGCGGGCGGCGAACTCGGGATCCTCGAGCTTGGGCCAGTCGGCCGGTGGGATCCCGTTCTGCTCGAGCTCGTGGACCGTCGTCGGGTTGCGGTCCTTTACCTTCTGGGCGTACGTGACCGCCGGCAGGCCCGAGGCGTGGACCCCGGCCGGGAAGAACACCTGCTCCCCGAGCATGCGGTGGAAGCGATGGAACGCATCGGCGTAGACGATTCCCCGCAAGTGCCCGACGTGCAGGAAGCCGCTCGGTCCGGGGTACGCGACGATCGCGTAATATTTGGCCCGGTTCGGGTCGCGACGAGCGGTCGCTAGACCGGCCCGCTGCCACTCCTCCTGCCAATGCGCTGCCCGCTCGGACTCCATCGGATTCGTTCGCATCCGGGATTCCTATTTGAGGGGACCGCCGGTGGAAGGGGAGGAAGAGCCCCGGGCAAAGCGTCTATAGCGGGACCCGGCCGTAGTGACCCGGACGATGCGGCTGATCGAGATCTTCCACTCCATTCAAGGGGAGGGCCCGCTGACGGGCCGTCGCACGTCGTTCATTCGGACGGCGCGGTGCAACCTTCGGTGCTCGTGGTGCGACACCACCTACTCCTTCGGGCCGGGCAAGGAGCGATCCATCGCCTCGATCCTGAAGGAGATCGAGCGCCACCGGACCCCGTACGTATGCCTCACCGGAGGCGAACCGCTCCTCCAGCCGGAGGCGGCGAAGCTCCTCCGGGAGCTCGCGCGTCGAGGGAAGACCACGGTCGTCGAGACCGGGGGCTCGTTGGATGTAACCCCCTACCTGTCGATCCCGGGAGTGATCCTCAGCGTCGACGTCAAGTGCCCGGGCTCGAAGATGGAGCGGCGCAATCGTTGGTCCAACCTCGCGCTCCTGCGACCGACCGACATCGTGAAGTTCGTCCTCCGGGACCGACGCGACTACCTCTACGCCAAGCGCGTGATCGCCCGGCACCCCATGCCAAATGAGGTCGTGTTCCAACCGGTATGGGGGACGGATGCCGGGCGCCTCGCGGACTGGGTGCTCGCCGATCGACTCAACGTGCGGGTCCTGCTCCAAGAGCACAAGGTGCTCTGGGGCAACGTCCCCGGCCGGTGAGCATTTCCCTCGAGTCGGCGGGTCGAGACGGATAGCCTAAAGAGTCTCCCCCTCTCCTTCGCGATTCTAGCGCATGGCGCCCCTTCCCCCGCCTGTCAAAGGTTCCGCGGCGGGAATCGACCTGCCCTTCGGGAAAACCCGCGCGATGGTGTTCCCCCGCGTGGTGCTCGCGGGGCACGAAGTCCTGACCGAGTTGGGCTCGACTTGCCGCCAGTTCGGGTTCGCCAATCGTGGCGCCGTCGTCACCGGTCCGACAACGGCCGCGCTCGCCGGGGACCGATCCGCCCAGATCCTCTCCGAGTCGGGCTTCGAGGTCGAGACGATCGTCGCCGGCGAGGCGACCGAGGAGGAGGTCGCCCGCGTCGAACAGGAGGCCGCGCGCTCGAAGGCGGCGTTCCTCGTGGCGGTCGGCGGCGGCTCGAAGATCGACATCACCAAGGTCGTCGCCGACCATCTCCACCTGCCCTTCGTGAGCGTCCCGACCTCCGCGGCGCACGACGGGATCTCCTCGCCCCGGGCTTCGCTCCACGGAGCCCATACCACCAACAGCATCCGCGCGGCCGTCCCGCTCGGGATCATCGCCGACACCGCGGTCATCGTGCGCGCCCCCTACCGGCTCCTGGCGTCGGGCTGCGCCGACGTGCTCTCGAACCTGACGGCGGTGCTCGATTGGAAGCTCGCCGTTCGGCTGCGCAACGAGGAGTACTCGAGCACCGCCGCAACCCTCTCGGAGTACTCGGCCCAACAGATCATGGACCAGGCCGCACTCATCAAGCCGAACCTGGAGGAGTCCGTCTGGATCGCCATTCGACCGCTGATCGTCGCAGGGATCGCGATGAGCGTGGCCGGCTCCTCACGACCCTGCTCGGGCAGCGAGCACCTGTTCAGCCACGCGCTCGACCGCGTGGCGGCGCATCCCAGCCTCCACGGAGAGCAGTGCGGGGTCGGAGCGATCATGATGATGTACCTGCACGGAGGGGACTGGCACCGACTGCGGAGCACGCTCCGCACGATCGGCGCTCCGACCACCGCGCACGAGCTCGGAGTCTCCAACGAGGAGACGATCAACGCGCTCGTCGCGGCGCATACCATCCGACCGGAACGTTACACGATCCTAGGGGACAGTGGGTTGACACGCGAGGCGGCCGAACGCCTCGCCACCGTCACCGGGGTGGTGGGTTGAACATGGCGGATATCACGCTGATCGCACGGAACGAGGCGCACGAAGGGTTCGAATTCGTTTACCAGGGCGGGGCTCCGGTCTGCCGGACGTGTCCGTATCGACACGCCTGCCTCACGCTCGATGCGGGTCGACGGTACACGGTCACCAAGGTCCGGCCGATCACGCACCCCTGCGCGCTCCAGGAGACGGACGCGAACGTCGTCGAGGTGCGGGCGGTTCCGCGCTCGCTCGTCGTCGACGCGCGGGGAGCGACCGTCGGCGCCACCGTCGAGACCGGCCGATTCGCCTGCACCCGCTTGGATTGCCCCAACTGGGGGATCTGCGCGGGCCCCAGCCTCCCGGCGAAGCAGCGATTCCGCATCGAGACCGTACATCCGGAAATGGCCGAGTGCCGGATCGGTCGGACGCTCAAGCGGGTCGAGGCCGTCTAGGGTCTCGCCCCGTGGATGTAAGTTCATAACCGTCCGCGAACTGCTCTGGCCGGATGGGGGCTGTGGGGTAGCTACAGACCCGAGGCCCGCCCTCGGTCTGCTCTATTGGTCCATCCTTCGGGCTTTGGGAGCCCGGGACCCCGATTCAAATTCGGGCAGCCCCACTCCGGTGCACCGCCGCGGCCGCTGGCCCATACCGTTGGCTCGCCGCGGAACCGCTTCGCAGGCGAGGACCGGGAGCCCAGCGGTCGAACGACTTCACCGACACGCGTACCGATCGATCCGCCGGAACGGGTGGGGCACGAGCCGCGCCGATGATCGCACCGCTGCCGCCTCGAGGGTTTGCCATTGAGGGAAGCGTGGATTCATGGGAGTGTAGGCGAGCCAGAGGTGCTCCGCTCCGAACCAGTGCCGGGCGTCGACCCGATCGATCTGGTCCCGGGGGCTCTCGCTCAGTGCGAACGTGGAGACGAACAGGTCGGTCGGACCCTCGGCGCCTTGGTACGTGCCCGCGTTCTCGAGCTGCACGAACCCGCCCTGCTTCGATGCGTCCCCGGAGCCCGGCAGCACCACCCGGTGAGGGCCGAGAATGGTCGAGAGGAAGAGCCACTGGACCGCCAGCATGACCGGGGTGTCGAGGATCACGTAGTGCAGGTCGGGCTGGAATCGAAGGAAGAGTCGGGCCAGGCTGCCGTAGCCGCCGCCCCATTCGACCACCCGGCGGATTCCGGAGAGCTGCATTCCGGTCTCGGTCGACAGGAGGAGGATGTGCAGGAGGTGCTTGACGAGGGCACTCGAGGTCAGGTACCGACGATCGTATACCCAGGGCCCTCCGACCGAGTTCTCCCGAAGCACGTCGGACGCGCTGCGGTTCATCGTCCGCAACAGTCGCTCTACTTCCTCCAGTTCGGCCGCGGCAACGGCGTCGTAGGCATCCGAGTACACGTTCGGATTTAGAGGAGGCCGACGCAAGAATGCGTACGGCGGTCTCGGAACCATCTGTTGAACGATGCCCGCATTGAACATCCTCCACGCCGGGTCCATCGATGGCGACGGGAACTTCCTCAAAAGGTGCCGGAGTACTTCGGGAAATCGCGGCGCGAGCGCGGAGAATCTCTCCCGCTCTTCGATGCGCGCGCGTTCGAGCCGCCGCCCCCACGCTCGTCGCCGGAGACGGTGGAACTTGTGGATCGGGTAGGCGCGTCCGCCTCGGGTTGCGGAGCGCCCGCCCGGGTCGAGAAGGAGGATGTCGAGCGCATCCCCCGCGCAAGGATCGCTGACCCGACCGGTCATGGCTAGGTCCCTCCGAGTCGCTCGAGGGAACGGCGAGCGGCCCGGAGACGGAAGATTCGCGTGGCCGCCGGCGGGAAGAGCAGGTAGATCGCCGCATACATCTCCGCGACCCAGGTCTCGAGGTCCGGATTCCGGACCTCGGGGTGATCTCCCAAGAAGCGAAGGTATGCCCGCGCCTCCCTCGCGACCTCCGAGCGGGTGCCGTGGGCATCCACGCGCGCCATGATGGTCCCGACGAGGAGTCGCTTTTCGATCGCGGTCGAGCGGGAGCCGAACCATGCTGAGTATTCCGGTAGATGCAGATCGTCGCAGAGCCGCGCGAGCCGCCGGCTGTCCTCGAGACCATGGCGCAGCGCCGAGACCTGACCCGTCGCATTCGTCCCGTGATGCCGGTAGTCGGTGAGTCGCCGATCGTCCAGGTAGAGTTCGAAGGGAGACGCGACGCCCGCCACGAACAAGAACGGATCGGGGTTCTGGTACTCCTCGAAGCGAGCGGACAGCTCCGGGGTCAGCACGTTCCGCCGGACGACGATCGTGCTTGAGTTGAAGTACGAGTACGTGCGGCGGATCGCCGGCAGCGCGGCCACCTTCGAGTTCGCGCTCAGGTGCAGCGGTCCGGTACGGTCGAAGACCGGGTCCACCTCGTTCGCGGCCCAGGCCCTCCGGGCGATCGGAAGCCCTTCCGGACCGATCACCGAGACCCGGTTACGATAGTATCCCACATCCGGGTGCGTCCGGAACACCTCGAGCACATGCTGGAGCCGATCGGGGTGGAAGAGATCGTCGTCGTCCAGGAAGGCAATCAACGGAGCCGTGGTCCTGCGGATCGCGCGCATCAGCCACGGCCCGATCCGCGGGTCCGGGTCCAGGAGCGAGATCACTCCACTGCGGAGCAGAAACCCGTCGAGAGGCTCGGAGCGAAAGTTCTTGG